>NC_022092.1 GCF_000445995.2 Geobacillus genomosp. 3 | reverse complement strand
ACTAGCATGTTAATTCTATGTCGTTTAATTAACCATATTGTTTATTTATCTGTAATTCTAACATTTTAGTTTGAATACGTCAAGATCAAGTCCATATTTGTGTGTAAATTCTCCCTCGGTTAGAATGCCCCCTTCAGTCCCTAAAGGGGGAGATGCAGGGAGCACGCCTCTGCACCCCTTCACTCGCCGTGTGGCAGCCCCGGCAAAGGATTGCTGGGACTCTCACATGTTTGTAGTCAAGAGCCTGTCAAGACGATATAGAACGCTTCTCGGCCTTGACAGGCTGCAATAGGCATCCGTCAGCCAATGCGTGTAACTTTCGGACTCATGTGGGCAGCCTGTGATTCGCGCCACTCCAGAAATATCGATTTCCATGAGCAATGCACCGATCAGACGCATGGCCGATTCACGATTCGGAAAGATCCGAATTACCCGTTCACGCCGGCGGATTTCCTCATTCAAGCGCTCCAAAGCATTTGTTGTACGGAGCCGCTTGCGATACTTTTCCGGCAGCAACAAGACCGCCGTGGCATCTTCAAATCCTGCCTCCAGGATCGCCATGGCTTTCGGTGCTTTCGTTTCGTATGTCTCCAGCACTTGATTTAAGAGAAGCCGTGCTGTATCCAGATCCGGTGCATCCAAAATGGCTCGAACCCAGCTATGCACCTCATCTTGCAGTTCTTTCGGCGTGGCATCCAGAATGTTGCGTATGAAGTGCGTCTGGCACCGCTGCCAGGTGACGCCTTGGAAGTGCCTGCGGATGGCTCGAATTAACCCTCCGTGGTCATCCGACACGATAAGATCGACGCCTTGCAGTCCGCGGCTTTTCAACCAGCCAAAAAATTCGCTCCAGCTGGCTTCCGATTCGCTGTCGCCAAGCATCAAGCCCAATACCTCGCGATATCCGTCGGTGTTGACACCAATCCCGATAAGAGCGCCTCGGGACCGCACTCGACTTTCTTCCCGCACTTTGAGTACCAGCGCATCGACGATGACAAAGGGGAACGGGTGGTCATCAAGCGGACGGTTGTTCCAGGCCGTCACGACAGGATCGAGACGCTTGCACAATTCCGACACCGTGGATTTCGAAAACTCCGTACCGCATAACTCTTCCGTGATCTGGGCCACCTTGCGAGTCGACACTCCGTTGACCACCATCTCCATCAAAGCCAATACCAGAGCTTGTTCGCTGCGTTGGTAACGGGCAAACAGCTCCGTCGAAAACTTCCCGTTGCGAATCCGGGGAACACGAAGCGTAATGGTGCCGACACGAGTGGTCAATTGATGCGGATACGTACCGTTTCGATACCCTTGGCGCTCTTCCGTCCGTTCGTAGGGCTCTGCCCCCAACTGTTCCGTTGCCTGGGCTTGCAACACTTGGTTCAATACGGATTCCAGCAACTTTGCCACTCCTGCATCATGCGCGTTGCTGAGAAAAAGTTGATGCAAAAGTTGCGAATCTAAGGTAATCTGGTATTGAGCCATTTCAAAATCCCCTCTCCTTGGAATGTTTTCTGGGCAACTACATTCTAAATTCTAACCGAGGGGATTTGAAAATGGCTCTCTTATTTTTCAGAGAGGTTCTGTTTTTACACAATTATACGGACTCAACTAATAAAGGCAGGAAAAAACAATAAATTATCGAAATGGGAAAATACGACTTTGATAGTGTCATGGTATATTATGAGTAGCTGCGTATTCTGCCATGGCGGGCCATCGCTCCGCCATGGCAGGCAAATGAAGCCGGTGGCAATACTCGTGTATTTGTTCTTTCATGAGCGTTCCCCTCGCAGGAAGGCTGTAAATTAGCACATTATTTCAGAATCCCTTTTTCAAATTATTTCAGGCGGATTCGGAAATAATGTGCAAAATTTTTGCGGATTGTTCCGGATTTTGCACATTCTTTCGGAACGTTTGCACGCTCTTTCAGATGAAGATTTCCAGCGCGCCTGATGGACCGATGGAAAAGAAAAAGCACAAAAGAGGCCGATTCGGCCCCTTTCATGCTAATACCCCATTTCCTCTGAGGCCATGCGCACCACTTCTTCGTCAATGGCGTCCTTTTTCAGCTGATACCCGTATAACAGGCACGTCGTGGCCAACGTGTTGATCACCCGAGGCCATCCCCGCGACTGCAGGGCAATCGCCTCTAACGCCGATGGGGTGAAGATCGGGTGCTTCGCCCCGGCCTGTTTCATCCGATGCTTGATGTAGCCCGCCACCTCTTCCTTCTCCAGCGGCCCCATCCGGTATCGCATGATGATCCGCTGGTCGAGAGGGCGGTGCTGATTGAGCCGCAGCTTCCCCTGTAAATGGGGCAGCCCGGCCAAAATCAAGACAAATGGGTTGGTCGAATCCATCTCAAAGTTGAACAAGATCGCGATGTCCTGTAAAAATGCATCCTTCGCTAAATGCATCTCGTCCAAAATGAACACCGGCGTGATCCGCCGTTCATGATACAATCGCTCGATCGCCTGCTGGATTTGGCGGAAGAGGTCTACCTTGCGGTACTTCGGTTCCTCTCCTAATCCCAAGGCCAAACCACGGTAAAAATCCATCACGCCTCCGGTGGATAACGGAAATTATATGATTAGTTTAGACAAAAAACATTAGAGGCGCAATAAACTGAACACCGGCGACCCGTAGTCTTTTGGTTCGGGAAGGGCGGTGTGATAGGCTGGACCGAGCCGGAAGGCGAGGGCTTCAGCGCTTGGGCTTGCAGTGGGGGAGCCTTTCCGGCTGCCAGCCGACCGTCACACCGCCCCGGGGACCCGAACCAAAAGGAAACGGAAGCGCCGGTGCCACTGCACCTATCTGTCGCTATTCGTCGAAAAATAAACCTATATTTAACGTCAGACAAAAAATAATACAAATCATTATTCACCGCGGCGGTGCTTTGATTCGCTTCTCGTCTCAGCTTCGCACGGCCGCGGGCAGCGGCGGGAAACTGGATTACGAGCGGCTTCTGTGAATGAACCGAGCGCCGGGCTTCCCCAGGCTCCAGCCGGATAGCCGCAGGCTAGAAGGCGGCCAGCCGGGAAGACCAGCGCGTGATTGGATTCGCAAGGAAAAACAGAACATTAAATATTCATTTTATTAAAGAAAAGATGAAATAAACGTTTATTTGTTTATATGTATATTAACTGGAATAATTATTGAAAGGAGTAAAACTTTATTTGTTACCTGATTTATCGCTTCAAGCAGCGGTGCAATGCATCAGCTTCCCCGATCCTGCTCCGCACGGCTGCGAGTGAACTACCCGCGAGTGGCTTCTTCGAACGAACCGAGCGCCGGGCTTCCTCAGGCTCCAGCTGGATAGCCGCAGGCTAGGAAGCGGCCAGCCGGGAAGACCAGCGCGGGTTTCCGTACAAAAGAAAAAGCCCTTAAAAGGGCTGTTATCTCTCACATGCATAGTTATCTTTGTCCCTGTCCAGTCTTGGTTGGTATGCCGGATGATCAGCAGGAACACCATTCGGATAAACCTTTCGTAGTTCTGTACAGTTTTTAAAGTACTCCGTACTTCCTGATGAGGAGGAAGTTACAGAACTGCCTGAACTGCTTTTTGCGTTAGATGAACTGCTCGATCCGGATGAACGGTTTGTTGACGAATTGGACGATTTCTTTTCCGTTTCTTTCGGATCGAAATCTCCTTTCGTTGTACCGTATTCACCGTATGCCCAGAGCCCTCGATTTGCCTCACGAGCCTCCCGTGCAAACTTTCTAAAGTAATCGGCGTATTTCACATCAGGCGGATAAGTCGACGGTTCAGCATATCCATTAATTACCAAGTCGGCATTAAACATTTTCGAACGTATTTCATTTTCGTTCATATCATCGGTCGGAACCGACAACCAAACGATTCTAAGCAACCGTCCGTATCGATCCGTCTCTGAAACATCTTTTTGTAAATAAACTCGTTTTCCTTCCAGTTTTGATTTTGTATAATTGCTTGCCTCTTTCCCATACTCTTCTGTTCTAGTTGTCGATTCAGGAGTATTTACGCCAATCAAACGCACTTTCCTTCCATCCGACAACTCAAAGGTGTCGCCATCGACCACTCTGGCAACAACAGCCGCCTGCAATCCAAATTTTTTAATCAGGCTTGATAGCTGAGCTTGTTTTTGAGCTTCTGTATTACTCTCTTTCTGCTCGGTGTTTTGGTTTTCTCCAGTTGCCGCTGTACTCTTAGATTGCTCCTCGTTTACAGTTTCTTTTACTTGCTTGTCATCATCCTTTTTCTCTTCCTGTTTCTTGTCTTTTTCCTTCTTAGACTCATCGTTAGGCACTTTGCCTGCTTCTTGCTTGACGGCAACCTCTTTCTCCGTTGTGACATCATCGTTTCCAACGCAAGAACCTAATGCCAAGATCAAGCCGATACTCAAGATGATGGCCGGTTTTTTCGATTTAGCGCCCAAATTTTTATTGATTTTCCACTCGTAAATGCCCCAAATTGCCAGAGCCATGCCAATTGTAAAAAATGTGTAGTTAATAAACAATGCAATCAAAAGGAGCAGTAAAATAACTGTTAAACAGCCTTTCATCACTGCATCTCCTCTACTAGTTTAAATCCTTTTGTTTTCAAAAACTTCATGTTGTGCTCAAATTGCTCGATTGTATCAGAACAGTCAATATTGGTAAAATCGAGCATATCCATTTTTTCTCGTGGAAACACAACAGACAAAATGCATCCATATTGCTCTTCCGCAGGTGATTCATCATAAACGTTGACGACAACCTCTTGAACAGGGAGAAGACTAAAAAATTCCCTGGCGATTCTAAGTGTACAACTACAAACGTAGTCTTGATAAAGTTGTAAGTACTTTCCTTTTGCCATGTTCTTTTCCGAAAGCTTACCTGTTTTAGTTAATGTGAGCACCTTTGTGGGAACGACTTCTCGATTATTGATGTCTAGCTGGGCGATGACACGTCTCGACTGGTCAAATCGGTATCGCACTCTACTACCCATTTCTTCAATATCCTCAAATGGCTTAGCATCATCGATAACTTTACGCCAAGTTTGTAAGTCATTGGCCAACACTTTTTGAGCGATCTCTTTGTTTTCTTTCCAGTTTTCATAAATCTTCTCATCTTCCCTGACAGCCTGATCTATGTGAACAAGCATCTGTCGTTTTCTCGCTTCAACCCGGTTAAAAAAGCGATCTCGCCAAGTCGGTTTGTACTCCTCAACCCGTTTTTTCAACTCTTGTACATTTGGTCCATCTTCTTCACCAATGCGGAATGGCGGGTCTGAAATTGCAATCTTCTCCCAGTGAACCTTGTCGCTTGTTTCTTCATGAACAGTAAGCAACATATCTATATGCGCCTCATACTGTTCCACCTTATTTCGAGCCTCTTCCAGCATCTTTCCTTTTTGTTGTTGATACTTGATTTGCTCATACCGCGTCCGTTGAGGTCTTTTTTTCCGTGTGCTGTATATTTGTTTTCGATAAGAAATCCCGGTGCCCGGAATACTGCTACTGACTGAAACTCCTCTCGAACTCGTATTGACTCTGAGTCCTTTTCCTCCGAAAGACATACTCACACCTTTTTTACCAATATTCATCCTGACTCCCGGCGCAATTTTAACACTTTTACGAAACCGCAATCCCATTTCATCAGCTCCCTCCCATCTCGCTATAATGATAAGTGCCGTACTTCTCCTAACTCTACAGGGAAAAGCCGGCACTCTCTCGTCTTAACTTTTATACTTCTGCAACCTCTCCACAAGGTCACGACGCATCTGTTCAATATCTTCATCAGATTCCTTGCTTCTGGCGCTCTCTGCAGCGAGTTTCTCCTCATAGTCCTGAAGCCAATCAGGCACAATTTCCCGGCGGACAACCTTGACGTCCTTATGGATTGTCACTTCATTAGGATTAACTCCAGCTTGGATACGCTGCACTTTTTCATTCAAGAAATACGTGAGAAAAGCGATCGGTTCGCGAATATCTTTACGTTGTAAGATGCTCCTGGTTGTTTGAATTAGTTCATCCAGCCAATTGTCACTGAATACCTTTTGGGCTAGAACAGCAATCTTAGCGAATTGCTTTTCTGTTATGTATCGATCGTATGCCTGCAAAACAGCCAAAAACTGCAGATACTGATCATCAACATGATCTTCCTTTTTCCCTTCAATCACCTCAACAGCTGGCTCAACGTTTTTTTCTTTTATGCGAAACCGAATTGATACAACTTTTCGCTTTTCCCTTATTTCTTCGTAACTAAACATAATATCCGTTTTCTCCGAAATTTCCTGTTGCGCTGGATTAAGTACGCGCTTTTTGAAGTTGTGATATTCCCTGTACTTGTTCCCAGCTCCGACCATCATCCTCAATTCATCGAGCCGAATTTCAAATCCCCCGACATATTGCCAACGTTTCAAAAGCTCGTACATTCGGATAGAATAAGAGCTTTTCAGCTCCATTACGTTCTTCAAACGATACGTCGTGAACTCCCTTTTAAGCTGTAGAAGATATGGCTTTAAGCGAGGATCAAAAGACAGGCTGACATATCCTGAATTTCCATCGTATTCCACATATGAAACCCAGCTCATTTGCTTAAACTTCTGTCCTTCCCTAATTTCAAGCACCTTTCTCATTAAGTTTTTGGTGATTTCCCTCAGCTCTGTGTATTTTGGGCTGCCCCGATACCCCAGCAATTCGGAAAACTCCTGTATCGGTAGCCTGTACATTTTAAAATCGTCGTCATCTTTATGAATTTGGCTGATCAAATACAAAATGATCTTTTGTTCCAACGTTGACAGCTTATAGTTCGCCTCAATCAGCACATTGGATTTCGTGACAGCGTTATTATATTGCTTTGGTTGGACGGCCGAAGCCTGCATTCTTCCATCCTCCATCTACTAAAGTAGGAAAATACACCCTTGAATCTATTGTACAAAAAAGTGACTCGATTAAAAAGTACATTTTTTTATTCATGTACGCTTAGAATCAACACCAAAAATGTACGGATTAACTCTTAAAGCGTACATTTTATTTTATTTGTACTATCTAGGCACCAAAAATGTACGTCTAACACCAAAAATGTACGCTGAAATAACCAAAAATGTACGAGATAAACACCAAAAATGTACGCCTAACACCAAAAATGTATGAGATAAACACCAAAAATGTACGTCAAAGAAACCAAAAATGTACTGTTAAAACCCGTAGAAACCTTGATAAATAAAGGATCTTGGCGCCCCTTAAAATAATAAAGGATTAAAAGATATAAATAATAAAAGTATATAAAAGCAACAAAAAGGGAGATTGCTGCTGGTTAATACACTATAGGTTATATATGTCGTTAATTAAAAACTGTATGAAGAGAACCTCATAGCCAACATCGTTTTTAAACGGCCATACAGCCTTTTTGAGACGTTTTTCTTACTAGTTTAATAGTTTTCCCTCTGGAATTCAAAAAACGCCAAAATAAGCCGTTTAACGACGTTTTACGGCAACATACAACTTCACTGCGGCGGTGCTTTGATTCACTTCTCACCTCAGCTTCACACGGCCGCACGGAACATTAAAAAATATTCAATTGAAGAAAAGATGTGAAGAAAAGATGAAATAAACGTTTGTTTGTTGATACATACTTTCTGGAGTGATTATTAGTAAGAGTAAAACCTTATTTGTTGTCTCAAGAAGCGGTATGATGCGTCAGCTGCTCTGCCCCCACTCCGCACAGCTGTGCATGATCAGGTTCACAAGCAGCCTCTCCGAACAAATCAAGCGCCGGGCTTTTCCAGGATTTAACCGGGAAGACCGGCGCGGTCTATTTGGAATTATTTCTGTTTCAGTTCATTTAGATACTTCTCTACCGCTTCCTCAATCAGTAAATAGATATTCTTCTCTTGCAAAATCGACTGCATCTTCAGCTCTTTGTGCAGATCCGTCCGAATATCGAAAGAAACACGCTTCCTTTCCACTTTCTTTCCTTCCTTTCTTGGTTGGTTGTCATCTTCGTTTAAAGTTATGTTATTTTCTTCCCCAACAGGATCAGTCAGCACTTGCATAGGCGTGATGACTTTTTGCTGGCGTTTCATGTTTTTGATATCATCCACTTTGGACACGCTCCATCATCTCCTTATAAAAGTTTTCATACTGCTCCAGCGCCTGGTTCAACTCATTGTTTTCTTCGAAGCCGTACAAAGACAGACGGCCGATCGGAGCCTTGCGGGTGATGATCGTTTTGAACACCTCGTTCGGATAATCCTCCTCAATCATTTCATTGAACGCCTTCGCATCGTTGCGGCGGACGTCGTTCATGGTTCTAAGAATGCCCAGCAGCCTTGTATTGTGCCGCCCATGAACCCTCGCTCCCTCGACGGATTCCATAAAATTCGGGACCGCCGAGTAGCACCAATTGGAGCACTCGAACATCATGATGACATACTGGCTTGCGCACAAGGCGTTGGTCGTCTGCTCGCTCAGCGAAGGCGGCGTGTCGATGACAATGAAATCGTAATGATGCCGGATCTTGTCCAACGTATCGTCCAGTATCAAGGTCGGCTTTCCCTTGTATCTTATATATTTTCCAAGGTACGTCTCCCCTGTGTAAATCCAGCGGGGGAACGTGGCCAGAAAGTTGTTGGCCGGAAGCAGATCCAACCTGTCGTTGACCTTGACTATGTACGGCTCCGGATCTCTCTCCTGCATCGCTTCGAGAACGGATTTCTCCGTGAATTCGTTGGATGGCTTCCGCGAAAGAAGCTCTGTCAAATTCCCCTGCGAGTCCATGTCGACGGCCAAAACCCTGTATCCGTCCCTGCTCAGCAAATAGGCGAGGACTCCGGTTGTCGTGGACTTCCCGCATCCGCCTTTCTGGATGCCCATGGTGATGGTGATGGCCACTTATATCACCTTCCTTTCTTCCAAGGTTTGTTTCTTCTTTTGTTTATATGATTTATTCTACGTTATTTTCTAGATTCCTTCAATGATTGCAAAAAATAAGAGCGTTAGAAACGCTTCCACTTCAATTCCGATATGAGTTGCCGCACCGCCTCCGACTCCGACGCATTTTTTGTCCGACAGTATTTTTGGAGGAGTTCATACAGCTCGTCGTCCAAGCGCACGGTAATGCGATGTGACTTGGACTTTTCTTCTTTCGGGCGTCCACGTTGGAGCTTTTTGCGTTCGACGCGCAGATCGTCATGGACGACAACATCGAGGTATCCGAACCGCTCATAAATGTTTTTATGTTTCTCTACGAATTCTTCCCACATTCGGGGAATTTCTTCAAGAAGCCGGAGGTACTCTTCCTGTAGCCTCTTTGTTTCCTCTGGGGACCGAGGGCGCCGCTTGCCGAATTCCTGAAGGACGAGAACCTGGAAATCGTGCCGCTCATAGCATCTTCCTTCCATCATCGCCATCACCTCTATTTTTTGTCTGACGCTATTTATGTTTATTATACCTCCAGACTTTCATTAATTCAACATTTTTCGTCCGACATAAAATTAAGATGCCAGTGCCAATTTTGCCTTTCAAAGCACAAATTAATCGAATCGGCGTTTTTCAAAACAAAAAACGCTGTTTTCGAGCTGAAAGATAAGGTTTTGCCATTTTGATTTTTTTGCCAAATAGCGGTATATTGTACTTAAAAATGTGATATTTTCGACAAATTTCGCCCCGAGCGTTAAGGGGAAGAGGGGGATGGAAAAAGTTGGACTGGAAAGAGGTAAAGCGGTTCGCCTATGCCGGCCAGGCGTTTATCCCTGTCAACGTGGAAAACAGAGGGGATTCGGTCAAACTTTTTCTCAGGAGCGGGGAAACTAAGCTGCTTGACGTGCAATCGAGTCTGTTTTTGAAGCGGCTTCTGACCTTCTTTGGCACAAGCATTTCGATCAACCGCCATCGGTATGGGGAGTTGGTGGGGAAAAAGCAGCTCGTTCCCATCGTATTGTCGTATGGCTTTACCATCATTCCGTTTAACGTTCGCGAGCCGGTCGGCCGACAAAGCCGTGTAGGGTGGTTTGTGTCAAGAGAGATTGAGCAGTTCCGGCAAAGATCTCCCCAGTGCACCACGATCCATCTTCTTTCCGGACATCAGATTCCTGTGTTTCATTCCCGCAAGTTCTGCATCGACCAACTCAAAAATGCAAAATGGATTGAGATGTGCTACGGGGAGATTCATGAACCGCATCGCAGGCAATGGATAAACGGCAGCGCAGTTTGTGAAACGGTGGTTATGTAGTGAAATGAATGATTTATCGCAATAACCCGGAAGGATCGGCGGCATTGGAGGCCGCTTTTTTCTTTTTTCGCTTTGAAATCGTCTTTGTCTATGGGTGTTCTCGGTTGATATGATGTTGGCAAATCGAAAGGAGGTAGGAAAATGGCCGCTTCCGAAATGGTGTCGGGCCGCACTCTTGTTTTGGACTTCTACGCCGGAAAGGACAGCGACGGAAAGGACATCATCCGCTCGCAAACCTTCAGAGTGAAGAGCGACGCAAGTGTCCAATCGCTTTACGATGCCGCCGCCGCCATCGCCAGCTTGTCGAGCGGCAGCTTGCGGTACGTGCGCACGACGTTGACCAGCCATATTATCAATGCATGATGAGAGGGGGAATGAACAATGAAGACGTTGGAACTGACGTTTAACGCTCAAGCGGGGCCGGCGCGGATTTTGATCCGCTATCCCAAGGAGCCGGTTGATCCGGTGCAAGTGAAAACGGTGATGAACCAGCTCGTAGCGGCAAATGTTTTTATGACCGGCAACGGGGAGCTGGTGAGCCCGAAGAGCGCACGCATCATTGACCGCGAAACGCAAGACATCCAGTTGCCATAGCGCATCTGTCATGAACGGAAGGTTTTTCGCCTTCCGTTTTTGAACATTGAAAGGGGGAAAAGCAATGGATTTGTTTTCGATGATCAGTGAAGTTTCCTTCCCGATCCTTGTTTCTATCTATCTTCTGTATCGGATGGAGACGAAGCTGGATCAGTTGACCAAATCCATTCAAGATCTAACTATCGCATTAAGCCGAGGTCCGCAGAATTGATGATAGGAGGGAATTCGAAGTGGAATTGGTGGAGCTGCTTTTCCGGGCGGAGAAAAGGCTGTCTGGGCTGCATCCGTTGGTGGCGGATAAAGCTAGAGCGTTGATCCGGAAGGCTTATGAGGAAGGGATTTATATCATCATTACGCAAGGGTTTCGAACCATCGAGGAACAGAACCGCCTGTATGCGCTGGGGCGGACGAAACCTGGGCGAATCGTTACGAACGCCCGTGGAGGATACAGTTATCATAATTTTGGATTGGCGTTTGACGTTTGTGTCTGCAATGTTTTCAAGGGGACGCTGATCCCCAGCTGGAGCCTCGACCGCCGGTGGTTTCGCGTCGGTCAGATCGGAAAGTCGCTTGGCCTTGAATGGGGCGGGGATTGGAAAAGCTTCAAAGATTACCCCCATTTTCAATATACATTTGGCCTTTCGCTTGCACAGCTGCGGGCGGGAAAAAAGCCGCCGTCCGCTGTCGTGGCTAAAAAATAGACTGTCTCGCCCCTTCCGAAAGTGGAGGGGATTTTTTTAAATCTGACAAAAGCACGTTATGTCAGATTTTTGTCTGACGTTAAATACGTTGAAGGAAGCAACACGAAGCCGCTTTGCCGCTCTCCCGCTTTTTGTCCAAAAATCTTACTCATCTCCCTTATGGACAAGGGGGTGTCATATTTTGCATACCGTCCAGCCAATCAAAGATAGGGAAAAAATCGAAGCGATGAAAAAGATTTTGCGTGCTTCGTCATTGAGAGACGAGCTCCTTTTTACGATCGGGATCAATACGGGTTTGCGGATCAGCGATATTTTGGCTCTGAGGGTTGGGGATGTGAAGAACCAAAAAGGCGTTGTCGAACGTATTGAGATCGTGGAAAAGAAGACAAAAAAGACTCGGGTTGTCGCACTGAACCGAAAAACTCGCCGCCTGATCGAGCTGTATTTAGCGCAGGAGCGGCCGCACGCCCGCGGCGACGAGCCGCTGTTTCGGAGCCAAAAAGGAGGCCGGGCGATCAGCCGCCAGCATGCCCACTACATCCTGAACCGGGCCGCCAAAGCAGTTGGGATTGTGGATCGCATCGGCACCCACTCCCTGCGCAAAACGTTCGGCTATTTCGCATACAAACAAGGAACGGACTTGGCCATGATCCAAAAAATCCTCAATCACTCCAGCCAGGCCGAAACGCTTCGCTACATCGGCATTACGCAGGAGCAAATCGATGAAGTCACTGCAGGGCTTGATCTGTGAACGAAGCTCGCGCCGGTCTTCCCGGCTGGCCGCCTTCTGGCCTTTGGCCATCCGGCTGGAGCCTGGGGAAGCCCGGCGCTTGGTCCATTCGAAGAAGCTGCCTGCGGGCCCATTCATCCGCAGCCGTGCGAAGCGTGACCGAAGAAGCCACTTCATTGCACCGCTGCTTGAAGCAATAAATCATCGAATAAATGATTAATACTAAAAATAATGGATCATACATTAAAATAATTGAAACAATAAATAAACGTTTATTTCATCTTTTCTTCCAACAAACAAAAGTTTCGTGGTTCGCACGAAGATTCCATTTCCGCGCCGTTCGAGGGAGCCGCTCGCGATCCAGAGTCTTCCGCTGTCCGCGGCCGTGCGAAGCAACATCAAGGAGCTGCTCAAAGCACCGCCGCGTTCAATAATGATGTTTATTGTTTTATTTTTTGTCTGACATTAAATATTGGTTAATTTTCGACAAAAAGCGACAGATAGGTGCAGCTGCACCGGCGCTTCTGTTTCCTTTTGGTCCGGGTCCCCGGGGCGGTGTGATGGTCGGCTGGCAGCCGGAAAGGCTCAGCCACTGCAAGCCCAAGCGCCGAAGCCCTCGCCTTCCGGCTCGGTCCAGCCTATCACACCGCCCTTCCCGGCCCAAAAGACTACGGGTCGCCGGTGTTCCAAGAAATGCAGCCAAAAGAGCATTTTTGTTAATCGATTTGACGATTTTTGAAATAAATGGAGGATTTTGAAATAAAGTGTCGAAATTCAAGACCGCCAGAGTCCTCTCCTATTCAATAGGCCTCGATTGATCCTCATGGCATTCTTATTTTCCCTTTTTCTATTTGAATGGTGTGTAAATTTTGAAGGGACGGCCGCTGTCTTTCTGCATAATGATCGCATCTTGCATTTGCATGGCTATGCGGTTGTTTCCCATGCAGGGAGGGCGTTTGGTGGAGAATTTTAAGCTTGAGAATATGGAACTTTCCCCTTTGGATCGTGCAAAGCGCCATGTGACGTTTCAGCATCGAGGCGCCTCAGGATGGATCACGCTGGCGAAGAAGGAACCGGACGGGGGATGGAAGCAGTATCACTACCAGCCCAACGAATTGGCTGTAGAACTGCCTAAATGGCTTGGAGAGGACGTCTATTTTAGCCAAAACACCTTTTATAAGCCTCAACGAAGAATCGAGAATATAAGGCAGCTGAGGGCTCTGTACGTGGATGTGGATTGCCATACGATTGGCTATGAGCCGGAGTGGGTGGTCGGGAAGCTGGACATCGAGGTATTCTATGACAATATCTTGCCTGAACCTAATCTCATCATTTTCTCGGGTCGCGGAATCGTATGCGTTTGGTTGATCGAGCCGGTCCCGTACAAGGCCTTGCCGCTGTGGAAGGCGGTGGAGAACTATTTTTATGAGCAACTTAGCTATGTGGGGGCGGACAAGAAGTCGCTGGATCCGACCAGGGTGTTCCGGATCGACGGGTCGGTCAACTCCAAGAGCAAAAGGGAGGTCGTCGTCGAGTACCGGCACGGCGACAGGTATGTCCTCCGTGACTTGCAATATGAGTACTTGCCGGAATTGACAAGGACGGAGACAGGAAAGAAAGGAAGGAAAGGGAAACTTGTTCGGCTACATAATATCCAGACGCTGCACTATGCCAGGCTGCTGGATTTGATCCGTCTTGCGGAGCTTAGAAATTATGATCTGAAGGGATACAGGGAGCTGTTTTGTTTTTTATATCGATACTGGAGTTGTTGCCTCACTGATGATCCCGATGAGGCGCTGAGACAGATGATAGAGCTGAACGCTGGATTTAAGGAGCCGCTGTCTGAAAAAGAGGTGATCCGGGCGACAAAAAGTGCCGAGAAAGCGTGGATGGCTAAGAATGATGCGAAGGCGAATGAGGAGGCGAGGAAAAAAGGCTATCCCGGCGCCGGCTATAATCTGAAGAACTCTACGATCATTCGATGGCTGGACATCACGCCGGAGGAACAGCGACACTTGCAGACCATTATTGACGCCAATGAGAAGCGCCGGCGGAAACGTGAACGCGACAGGGCGAGGACAGGGGAGTTGCGCCGGGGACAAGGGGCGAAGACAAGGGAGGAGTACCTCGAGGAACAACGGGAGCGAACGGAGGACAAGGCATGGCAACTGCAGAAGGCAATGGAGCGACACCCTGACGCGACAAATAAGCAGCTGGCCATGATGCTTCAGATATCGGTGCGGCGTGTCCAGCAGCTTAAGAGGTGGGTCAAGAACTGACGTTCCCGTGAAATGGTTCGTCGCCCTTATATTATGGGCGTCAGCCTGCTTGCTCCCTCGACCATAAAGAAAGAATAAACCAAATTGGTTTTGTTCCAATACCTCATTAGATTGGTGAGGGGAGTCCCGAGGGTTTTAAACTTCAGATTTTCACTTCGATGAAGGGTGAAATGCAAGCGGATCGTCGCCAAAAGGATGGTAAAAGGGATTTTAAAGATTGATTTTGGACGCATAGCTGCAAGGTGAAAATGCCAGTTAGTAGTTATTATAAAGGGGATAGGTTTATTGATTAGATTTTGATTGGTGATGATATGATTATTTAGAACATAATTCTCAATGCAAATTCACCAATAAGATAAAAATTCTGCTTAGAATCAGGGGAGCGAATGAAGGTGAGGACACTGGAATGACGCGAAGGGCGGTATTGAAATAAAAGACGAGGACAAGGATCGTGTCCCTGTTCCTCGATCAATCAAAAATCTATGCAACTAAGATATACAGTTGCGACAAGGTGTCGCGAAAGCATTCCGTCGGAGGACAACGGCCACTCCTGTTGTTTTCTCACTTGTCCTTGGTGAAGACAAAAAGGAGTAGGGTGAATCATGAACAACAAGACAACCAGGTGACATAAATTTGTTTCCTGTCTTAAGTCAAGACAGTAATTGTCTGACAGAGGACAAGATGTGGAATGTGTCGCGACAGATGTCCCGATGGATTAGCGGCCGCCGGAGACGATGGACAATGAATCGCGACAGACCGAAATAATAAACGTGTCTCCCATGACAATATGGACAGTGGGTGTCCCCGGTCGGGGGATTCTGAGGACACAGCATATCATCGTGTCTTGAAAAAACGAACTTAATTTATTTTTTGTCAGACAAAAAATTAAACACTTTCATTATCATGATCATCAAGTAAAAACGGATACTTCAGCAACATATGTTGAAATGTTCCTTTGTCTTTGAATGGGAGGAATTTACGGGACAAATTTTGATAGTAGCATCTCTGGTGGATGATTGTATTGATTATATCCAAGAACACTTTATCGCTAGGGCGGACAATTTTTGAGCATACCGGACACCTTAGTCTTCCAATAATATCGAACATTTTTTCGCCTCCTGTTTGTTTTCTATACTCCCTCTTAGCTCAATTGATGGTATAATCTTCTTTAAAAGTAAAAGGGGGAGTTTTCAATGAGGAAAATCAAGATGCTGATGGTAGCTGTAATTGTATTTATGATAGCAATACTACCGGGAATTGTAACAGACGCAGCCCCAAAAAACATGTATGTACACTTCATCAATGTTGGGCAAGGTGACAGTATTTACATTAAAGCGCCAAATGGAGAGGACATTCTCATTGATGGAGGAAATAAAGATGGCAGTGATGTCGTCGCCTATCTTAAAAAGCAGAAGGTAAAGGACATCGAAATCATGATCGCGACTCATCCAGACGCCGACCATATTGGCGGTCTTGATGAGGTTCTCAAGGCTTTCCCTGTGAAAAGTGTGTATGCTCCAAAAGTCGGTAGTACAACGCAAGCATACAAGGATTTTTTGACTGCTGTTAAAAATGAAAAGCTTACTATAAAGGTTGCTAAAGCTGACGTTGTCTTGCCAATCAAAGGTGTGACTGCTAAGTTTGTTGGCCCTGTAAAATCGTACAGCACTAGCGATACAAATGACTGGAGCGCTGTCCTAAAAGTGACCTATGGCAAAAAGTCATTCCTGTTTACAGGCGACGCCGAGACTCGAGCAGAAGCGGATATGGTTAAAGCGAAAAAGGATTTGCGCGCTGATGTGTTGAAAGTAGGTCATCACGGTGCGAAAACTTCGACCAGCGCAACGCTTTTAAAAGCTGCAAAACCAACATATGCGGTAATTTCGGTTGGCAAGAACGCTTATGGTCACCCGACATCGGAAGTTTTAAATCGGTTGAAGTCTTATAAAGTCAAGGTATTCCGTACAGACAAGCAAGGAACGATTATCGCAACAACCAACGGGACAACACTTACCTTCAACGTAAAACCAATTTATTAAGAGGTGGTTAAATGAAATATATCATTGATCGCTTCGAGGGTAAATGGGCGGTTTGTGAGGCTGAGGATGGCAAAATGATCGATATTGAGAAAAGCAAGCTACCCAAAAACGCCCGCGCCGGCGATGTGATTGTACAAGAGAACGGAAAGTTCCGGGTGGATAAAAAAGAAACAGAGAAGCGGTGGAAAGAGATTGAAGAGTTGATGAATGATGTGTTTGAGGAATAGTACATCATTCTTTAGCTAAAAATATAGAAGGCCGGTGAAAAAAGTACACCCTGAGGCAGGGATTTAGGGGGCTTATGTCGAAAAAGGAAGAAAAATCGTTGGAATGGAGCGTGAGCGGATCATGAAAGCCCCCAAAAACCCTTCGACTCAGCCTCGTCTGTTTCAAGTCATCGACATGGAAGAACTGGTTCCTCCACATCATATCTTGCGCCAAATCAACGAAGCGGTTGACTTTTCCGTCATTCACGATTGGGTGGCTCCCCTGTACACGGAAAAAACGGGTCGCCCGGCGGCGGATCCGGAACGGCTGCTTCGCCTAATGCTGCTCTCGTATTTGTTCGACCACTCTGAGCGGGAGTTGTATGAGATCCTCCCCATGCATGCCGGATACTTGTGGTTTTGCGGTCTCGACTTTGAATCCGTGCTCCATCCGGATCCTCATCACCCCACACTGCCGGATCGAACGACGCTCGTCAAAACACGGAAACGCTGGCGCCAACATGGAATCTTTGACCGGCTGATGACCTATGTGGTGGATCCATGCATCGCGGCGGGGTTGGTCTCGCCGGATGTCCATGCGGCGGCTGACGGCACCCAAGTGCGGGCGAATGCCTCGATCCACAGCTTGCGGGAGGTCAAGCTCGCTCCGGTGGAGACGTTGGAAGACTATCTGGCCCGCACTGCCCGGGAAGATGAACAGACCGAGGCCCGGGATCCGGATGACGACCCACCCTCTCCGTCTCCAAAATCAGGGGAACGCGTCCATGCCGAAGAACGGGGAAACTTCCGTGGAGCCACGTTTTCCAACCGGACCCATCGAAGCGTGACGGATCCGGATGCCCGGTTGTACAAGAAAGGCAAAGGGCAGGAAGCGTATCCTCGGTATCTGGTGCACGACGTCATCGATGTCCAGTCGCGCGTGATTTTATCCAGACGGGCCAGCCTCGCCACTGGAACGGCGGAACGGGAGACGAGTTTGGAGCAGCTGGCTTCGATTCAGTTTCGCCACCCGTCGATTACGATTCGGACCTTGTCTGCGGACAAAGCGTATGGCACCACCGAGTATCTGGAAGCGCTCTTCGTTCAAGGCATCACACCGCTCGTGCCGTTGCGCCGCAAGGAGATGGAGGAGATTCCAACCTGGAAGCGCCGGGCGAAGGATCCCGCTCAGGAAGCAAAGCGCCAGGCGAAAGTCCGAGACGTTCAGATTCGCAATCAAGCGAGGCTCATTCAGCAACAGGGCGGCTATCGATCCATTCAAGCCCTTCGCACGCGTTGTGAGCATGTGTTCGCCGAAGGGAAGGAATGTCACGGGCTGGACCGGGCCCGAAGCCGGGGCCTTTACGCCATGGAAGAACAGGCGCTGTTGACCGCCGTCGTGCAAAATCTGAAGCGATTGTGCCGGTTTCGAAAAAAACGAGGGGGGACCGGCTCTTTGGCGTGCGCAAAACCGGAATTGGGAGCAGGAAGTCCTGCTCGTCTTCCCATCCTTTGGCGCCAAACGGCGGGGAGAATGGCCTCCAAAATTCGACATGTGGGAAGTCTATGCCCCATTAATTCACCGGCCTTCTAGAATTTATTCGGATTAAAACTTCGGCAACGCCTCAACTGCATCCGCCAAATCACTATAGCTGTCTTTTAAGTATCGAGACGTCGTGGCAATATTGCTGTGGCCAGCAAGTCGCCGTACCTTCTCGATGTCATTGTTCGTCGCCTTTAGCATCCACTTACAAAACGTATGCCGGAACATATGTGGAGTTAATTTTTTATTCGGCAGGCTGTAGCTTTCGATCATTCGCTGAATGCCCCTTAGTAAGAATTTAAAAGACATATGGAGATGCTGCAACATAAAGTTTCTTTTTTTGCCATTCCCACTCGAAACTTCAACTAATCCTCTAGTTCGGCTAATAAAATCTTCCGAGATAGGTACTACTTTCATTATTTTGTTCACAATACGAATTCGTTTTAACTCGAGATTCAGGTCTGCTATTTTCAAATTGGAAATTTCTTCAACACATAGACACGCGTATGTACGAAGGTAAATGATCGCGTGGACGCATCGGTATTTATGTAGTGGGATTTTGGGGGATAAATCCAGTGAAAAAGTGGATAACTGGCTTGTATAATAGGGGTATCACTTGATATTTTGGGGGACGTGTTTTATGCCTACCTTTCAGTTTGGGAAGACAGCTATTGAGTACACATTGCAGCAGGTGAAAGGGAAAGAAGATATTTCTATTGTTGTAGAGTGGATGGAGGGGGTTACAGTGGTAGCTCCCGATCATCTAGTTCAGGAAGAAATAAACCGAGTTTTGCGTAAGAAGGCAACGTGGATTTTAGATAAGTGGAACTCTTTGAATAAGATTAAGCGACCACCGGCTCCGTTAGAATTTGTTAGTGGAGAGAAATTACCGTATTTAGGGCGGTATTATCGAATTAAGGTGAAACAAAATCAAGATATCGATAAGGTAAAAGTGTTATTTCATCAAGGGAAATTTTATATTGAAACACCAACATCAGCCGATGATATAGAGCATGTGCCTATGATTCGTGAAGCATTAAAATCTTGGTATATCCAGCGGGCGCAGGTGAAAGCGGAAGAACGGGTGAAACGTTATGCACAGCGTCTAGGGGTAACGCCGGCGAAGCTTGCGGTAAAAGAGCAGAAGTTTCGCTGGGGAACGTGCACACCAAAGGGAGCGATTTATTTGAATTGGCGTCTTTTTCTGGCCCCAATGCGCGTTGTTGATTATGTGATTGTGCATGAATTAGCCCATCTGCGTTACGCGGATCATTCGAAAAATTTCTGGAATCTGGTACGTTCGATTTTGCCGGATTATGAGGAACGTAAAGAATGGCTGCGTGTGAACGGCCCGACGCTAACGATATAGAAAAAAGCACCCATGAAGGGTGCCTTATTTTTTGTAATGGATTTCCGCCAGTTCAACGATTTGCTGAGCAAGCGGCTCGATTTTATCGGACGGGCATTTGCTTGTCCGGAGCTGGCGCTTGATTTTTTTACGCATTTCGCGTTTTACGTCTTCTTTGTTAACCCAGTCGATGACGACGAGGCCTTCGATATGTTCCACAATGATCTGGGTGATTTCTTTTAACCGTTCTTTCTCTTCTTCTTGATCGGTCCATTCCTTTTGCAACAATTGAAAAATCGGATAGGATTGCGGTGTCAGGCCTTCTTCTTCAATGGTTTTAGATTGCCCGCGCATCTCCTCAATCAATTTTTCCAACTCAAATGCGAGCTGGGCATCATTGATTCGCTTCTCTTTTCTCGCTTGAATGAGCTGTTCGAGTCGTTCCTTCAGCGATGTGTAATACACCGGATTTTCGTTGATTTTCACTCGAATTTCATGGCGGATCGCGTGTTCCATTTCTGACGCTTTCGCTTGGTCAGTAGATAAATTTTTCACGTGAGCATCGAAATTTTTTTCTAGGATGCTGACTGGGCGATGAAGCGCTTTTATATCGGTTGCGTAGATGTGATCGTAAATGAGTTTCTTCACTTTTTCGCCGCAGTCAGAGATGTCCATTTGTTCATCTCGGAAGCGGTTGCGCGCGTATTGACGCACTTTTCCTAAAAATTTAAGGTCCTCATGATATGGCTTTGCTGCTGGATTTGGCATAATCATGTCCATGCTTTCCGCAAATCGCTTAAATGCCTGGTCAAATGCATGTCTCACGTCTTCTGGTTCTAAAACTTTCATGCACGCCTCAATGTCGTTGCGGTCAACATGATCAAAGAAACGCATGGCGGCACGATGCCGCGCCTGAAGTCGAGGTATTTCTGATTCAATGGATGTCAACGCCCCTTGTACATCCGTTGGGTTAAAAATCGCAAGTGCCTGTTTTAAGAACGCGGATACACCGTAATAATCGACGATAAGGCCGTATGTCTTCTTGTCGTAGGTACGGTTCGTTCTCGCGATCGCCTGGAGCAAGTTATGTTCCTTTAGCGGTTTATCGAGGTACATCACTTGCTCAATTGGCGCGTCAAACCCCGTCAACAACATATCGCACACGATAATGAAAGCTAGCTTATCCTCATGTAGCGGCTTTTTAAAGCGTTCGATGTAATGTTTTTGCTGTTCTTTGGTTAAATGATATTTTTTGAGCCTTTCATCGTCGTTGTTGTTAGGAGATATGATAACTACCGATTCTGGTCCGTTTAGTTCATCGAGAATTTCTTTGTACAGCACGGCAGTTTCGCGGTTAATCGCGACAATTTGTGCTTTGAAACCATTTGGTGCGATATGTTTCTCGTAATGTTCAATGATGTCAAGACAGATCCGGCGAATGCGTTGCGGCGCTCCGATAATTGCCTCCTCTGTCGCGTATTTCTTCTTGATCTGTTCCCGTTCCTCTTTGGAATAGTCTTGGAAGACGCGTTCAAAAATTGCGTCTAGCGACTCGCCCTCAACCCGTAACTCCGGTAGGCGGCTTTCGTAATAGATCGGGACTGTCGCCCCGTCCTCAACGGCCTGTTGGATGGTGTATGTGTCAATGTACGTACCAAATGTTTGGACCGTACTACGGTCTTCTTTGTCAATTGGTGTGCCTGTAAATCCGATGTATACCGCATTTGGAAGAGATGCTCTCATATTCATCGCCAGTCCACCGTAATTGGTGCGGTGCGACTCATCGACGAGGACAAAGATATTGTCGGCGTCATTTAAAAGCAAATCTTCTCCGTCGTCAACGTGATCTTGGAATTTTTGGATTGTCGTCATGATGGTCGCGCCTGTTGCGGTTCGTAATAATTCACGCAAATCTTTGACGCTTTCAGCACGTTGCGGATTCGGGAAACCGCAGCGACGGAACGTATTTGTGATTTGCTCGTCCAAATCGGTACGATCTGTAACGATGACAATGGACGGGTTACGCAATTCTTTCAGACGCCGCAACTTGACGGATAGATATAGCATCGTCAAACTTTTTCCTGATCCTTGTGTTGCCCATACGACGCCGCCCCGTTCCTTCGGCGTCTTTCCTGTTAAAATCCGTTCAACTGCTTTGTTCGCGGCGCGGAATTGCTGATAGCGACATACTTTTTTGATCGTGCGTCCGCCTTCCGCCTCGTAGACGACAAAGTTTTGGATCATATCAAGCAGGTTCTTCTTAGAGAACATTCCCGCGACTAACACATCTTGACGTGTCGGATTGTCACCAATATCGCTAACTTTGAACGGATACGGGTCTTTCCATTCTCCAAAGTGTCGCAGTCTTGCGCCAA
Organism: Geobacillus genomosp. 3; assembly: GCF_000445995.2. Taxonomy (GTDB): domain Bacteria; phylum Bacillota; class Bacilli; order Bacillales; family Anoxybacillaceae; genus Geobacillus. The sequence continues at coordinate 17,669 of NC_022092.1, read as the reverse complement.
TAGATCCGAATTTAGCTTGTTCATTGCACGTCGCCACGACGACATGGTTATAGTGGAAGAGACGCTCTGCTTCTTGTTGGTAGCGAAGAAGCTGCTGAACCGCCTCACTGATCGGATGCGGCTTTGTCGGGCTTTTGCATTCGATGACGACAAGCGGCAGACCGTTAACAAACAGGACGACATCCGGAATGATGGTCATCATCGGCCCACTGATTTTCAATTGGTTCACCACTAAAAATTCGTTGTTGTCAGGGTTATCAAAGTCAATCAGCTTGACCGTCTGACTTTTCTTACCTTTCCCAAGGTCCTGCTGGATGGACACATAGTTCACGACCATGTCGTAGAACTTTTCATTCGCTTCCATCGTGCTTGTGGCGTTGATATGTGTCACCATGCGCACGACTTTATGTAGGTTGATGTCGTCAATCCACGGGTTCAGGCGCTGAATCGCCTGGCGCAGCCGCCCTTCGAGCACGACATCCCGGTGGGACGCGCGCTCCGAATCGAGCGCATGTCCTGGAATATACGTATATCCTAGTCCTTCTAATTGCTTGATTAATCGATGTTCAACTGGCCGTTCCTTTGCCCATTCGTAACTCACGACGACATCACCTCGTCCTCATCCACCTTTACCCGGACTTTGCCGGTGAGGAGGGATTGCATGAGGGATTTTTTGAGATTTTCCAGAGTTTCCAGTTGATGTTTTTCACACAAAATTTTGTTTTCAAAACTTATTAAAATATCCCTAATTTTCTTTTGTTCATTCATAGGCGGAACTGGTACAGGTAGTTTTGCCATAACAGATACATTAAGGTTTTTTTGGGCTCCTCCAACTTGTCCCCCCAAAACATACTTTTTACCTATATGAGAGTTTATATATCTACATAAAAATTCAGCATCTATGATTGAATGTTTCGGACGTGTAACCAGTGTTGTGAATGTTTGTGCTCCTTCGAAACTATCAGGAACTACACATGATGTACCTGGGTATCCCGTTCTGACCGTTAATATATCGCCCGGTTTTAGTTTTTTGTTGCGATTTTCCATATCAAAATGTTCAGTAATAAACATCATATCATTAGAATCAAGAAAATTCTCTTTAATGTTTTGGTTTCTAATAATAGGAATACCTGTTTCACAATAGTGTTCCGTAGTAGAAGTAGCGATACCAACGAATATTCTGTCAGATAGTTCTTCGAGCCTTTTTATGTCCCACTCCTCTGGAATCTCACCAATCTCTGTCTTTTTAAATTTCGTATGTCCGATTCCTTTGGTAAGGAGTTGCTGCATCAGTCCTTTTTTCACTTTTTCCGTTTGCTCGATGATGGTTTCTGTTTTTTCAATCGCCTCATCGACAGAGGAAAGGATGGCAGCGATTTTGCGTTGTTCTGGAACTGGAGGAATAGGTATTTTTAATTTAATCAATTCACTTTTTGACAGATTAAATCGTGTAGATCCTTGGGCTAGTGGGTATACCTCTCTTCTAAAAATAGGACCTCTAAAGTAATACCCGTAGAACTCTGGTATAGTTAAGTTTATATCATTAAATCTAAATCCGAAACAAAAGCTATTTAGATAAACATTTTTAATATCTTCAAGTAATACAGAACTAATTCCTACTTCATCAGGTGTTTCAGATGAACCTGTAAAAAAAACATCACCATATTTTACTTCATTTTGTTTTTCTCCTGGATTTATTCTTACACTTTCTAATTCGTTAATATCTATAAATGTATTATTATATATGTTTTTATAGGTTATAAACTTTGAATTTCCATTTTCAAAATCCTCTTTGTTTTTATTTGTCAATCCACTATAAGTTGATCCAATTTCATACAATTTTCTAATCTCCCAATCCTTTGGGAATTCATTGGCTAATTTTGTTCTACTCACCATACCCCAACTCCTTCAAATACCCATACATCACTTTTTCGATTTCCTCACGTTCCTTTTCCAACTGACGGAGTTGGCGAAGAGCTCCGGCGATGTCGATTTGTTCTTCTTCTTCGGTAGTATCGACATATCGAGCGATGTTTAGGTTGTAGTCATTTTCTTTGATTTCTTCGAGAGAAACGACGCGACAATATTTGTCCTGGTCCTCCCATTTTTCAAAGGCAGATACGATCTTATCAATGTCCTGATCGCGAAGGACATTTTGGTTCTTTCCTTCTTGATAGTCGCGCGATGCGTCAATGAACAGCACGTGTCCTTTTCGTTCCGGCGTTTTGTTGCGATTTAGAATAAGGATACATGCTGGAATACCCGTTCCATAGAACAAGTTAGCTGGTAGACCGATTACTGCCTCTAACAAATCTTCTTCAAGAATACCTTGGCGAATTTTTCCCTCGGCACCACCGCGGAACAAAACGCCGTGCGGCATAACAACACCAGCAATTCCCCGATGATTGAGGGTCGCAATCATATGCTGAACAAACGCCAAATCACCCGCGTTTTTCGGTGGTAAACCGAATCGGAAACGACCGTACGGATCAGCTTCGGCTTCTTCACGCCCCCAGTTTTTCAAAGAAAATGGCGGATTAGCGATGACTCGGTCATATAAAAGCAATTCTCCGTTTTCATCGAGCAATTTTGGTTCGCGGATCGTATCGCCTTTTTCAATGCGATGGTCGCTTAAACCGTGCAACAGCAAGTTCATTTTCGCGATGGCCCACGTGTTTAAGTTCTTTTCCTGTCCGTGCAATGTCAGGTTGCGAGGGTTGCCGCCCTTTTCTTTGATGTAGTCTACCGATTGAATGAGCATCCCTGCGCTTCCTACCGTCGGATCGCATATACGCATACCTTCTTCTGGTTTGATGAGTTTGACGATCAGACGAACAACTTGGGAAGGTGTATAGAACTCGCCACCTTTTTTCCCTGCGTCGTCAGCGAATTGTTTAATGAGGTATTCGTAAGCGCGTCCGAGAATGTCCGGTTCGGATAGGTTTTCATTACGTAAGTCGATTTTGCTGAAGTGTTGAAGCAATTGAAGCAATAGTTTATCTGGTAATTTTTCTTTGTCGTTAAAGTCAATGCTTGCGAGAACTCCTTCTAGTGCTGGGTTTTCTTCTTCTAGTTCTTCAAATGCCTTGTTGATGGCTGCACCGATGTCTTGCGTGAGTGACGTGATATACGACCAACGTGCCCGTTCTGGCACAAAAAATTGGTGTTCGTCGCGATCATACCAGCCATAATCTTCCCCTTCTTCGCGCTCGATGCGCTCTGCAGTTTCGACGAACACATCATTTAGTCGTTTTAAAAACAACAGACCGAATATGTAGTTTTTATAATCGGAGCTATCGATTGACCCCCGTAGTATATTGGCAGATTCCCATAAATGAGACTCTAGTTGTTGCAACGTCAGTTTTTGCTTCGTATTTTCCATTGTGTACCTCCTGGAATGTTTGCTTATATGGTCTAATTTAATTTTACAGATAGTGTATGAGTTTGTCTTGAAATAACGAGAAAAGTTCAAGTTTCTAGCGAATGATAATTTTTATATACATATTTTATGTCTGACATAAAAATATCGATATTTAAGAACACTGGAAATTTTGTTTAATCCACAAATCCACAAGTTGAGTTCCTTCGTTAGATTACCATATGATAGAAAATGAAAGTGTGATTTTTTAGTCAATATCAAAAAATTATAGGGGGATTTTATATGGATTTATCTACTTTCATATGGTCTGTTTTAGCTAGTATTGTAGCTGCTGCAATAGGAACTGCTACATATAAGATCATAAACAGAAATAAGAACATAAATAAGATTAATCAGAAAGGGAATAATAATAACGCATACGTGAATTCAACCATTATTAATTACGAGAAAGGTGAACGCAATGATAAATAAAAGGATAGAAACCATAAATCAAAAGGGCAATCGTAATATAGCCATCCAGAATTCTCATATTACTATTTACTATTACTCCAAATTTGATGAATTTAAAAGATTAGCTGAAAAAGGGGACTATAATGGTGCTGCACAGATACTGGAAGAATTACATGAAGAAGCAGGCAAAATGCATCCATTTTACCCACACTACAGATATAAATTTGAAAATATTGGCGGACGCGTAGTTGCTGAGCATGAACCACTTACTGAAGAAGCAAAAAAGAAATATCCCCTTACCTATAGAGGAAAAATTAAAATTTCAAAAGAGCGAATGAAAGGTTTTAAGGATATTCATGAACTTATTGAGGATGCTTTTCTTAAACAAGAAGAAATTGAAATTGATATGGTCACATTAAATGCTTGGATAGGTGATGAACCGGTTCCTACTCCAAATCTAGACGAGTTTATCAAAGAAGGGAAGTGGGTAATTAAACCTAAGCCATTACCTGAACCAATGAAATTAAAGTTCTATATTAAAAAAGAACCGGAATTTTCTATTATTGATTATCTAGAAATGAGTATCAGTGGGATTGATCGAGATAACAATATGATTACGTTAGATAACAGTAGGCAAGAAAATTCCAAGCTTCTAGTGAGTATAACTTTACCCTTAATCAATAATAAGAATGAGAATGAGAATGGATTAGTGAGTGTACATAAAGCTACGATTAATTTTAAGATAAGAGATGAGTATATCAATGACGTTGAAGCTAACCGAGATTTTTTAAAATTTTATATATATACAGAGGGGCGACAAGTAACTTTGGCATTCAAAGATTTAAAGTCTAATAAAGATTTTATAGTTTCTTCAAATTTCCATATTGATAATAAAGGTAATTATGATGATTTGCGTAAACAATATTCTTTTTTACAGCATCTTTATGAATTAGAACAATTTTTTAGTGTTCGATTTACATTGCCTGACAACATAACAAAGGAAGATTGGGATAGTATTCGCGTATTAGATAGTATAAAAGAAAATACTACTATCAAAAGCAGATTCAAGAATCTTACATGGACCATTACAGAAAAAGAAACTCTAAAAAATATTATTGATATTTATGAACAAAAAGGTAATAAAGGATCAATACTAAAAGTAATTTATTCGGGTGAAGAAGCAAGAGTTGAGCTATTCGGTGCTACTATTCCACTTGAAAAGATGGAAGCGACATATGATAACGTAAAAATAGATGATTTGGAAAAATTAAAAAGAAAGTATGCAAACATGGAAGAAGGGGAAACAATTAAAGTTAAATTACTTCCAGATACTAATAATATAGTTGAGGAGAAATATTTCGTAAAAAAATAATCACCAATAATACTAAAAGTCGAAGTATCTATGACTTCGACTTTTTTGTTTGATAAGATTAATGATTAACATAAATAACAATCCCTTATTTTAAAACTTCGGCAACGCCTCCACAGCATCCGCCAAATCACTATAGCTGTCTTTTAAGTATCGGGACGTCGTGGCGATATTACTGTGACCCGCAAGTCTCCGCACTTTCTCAATATCGTTGTTCGTCGCTTTTAACATCCATTTACAAAACGTATGCCGGAACATATGAGGGGTTAGCTTTTTGTTTGGCAGGCTGTAGCTTTCAATCATTCGCTGAATGCCTCGGACCGAAAACTTCGGTGAGCGCTGGCTGTAAAAGACGTATGGCGATGCGGCCACATGCGGTTTCTTTTTTGCCATTTCCGCGCGAAACTTCAACCAATCCTCAAGTTCTGCCAACAAGATATTCGAGATCGGCACTGTTCTTACCTTCATCCCTTTTCCCACGATTCGGATTCGTTTCATCTCTAAATCTAAGTCCGTTAATTTGAGATTCGATAGCTCTTCGACCCGCAATCCTGCATAGGTAAGCAGATATACAACAGCCCGATCACGGCGATATTTTTCTTCAGGATCGACTCCCCGGCTTTGCACCGGTTTTTTCCGCATCCGATGCAATAAGTCCTCAAATTCTTCTTCCGTAAGCCACATAATCTTTTCGTTCTCTTCATCGGCCGATTTTAAATCCTGGATATCTTTCATTGGGTTCTGTTCGAGCTTATGATGTTCGACCGCCCACGCATAAAAGCTTCGCAGCGAATTGAGCCGGCGGTTGATCGTAGAGATGGCCAACGGTTTTCCCTCGGACGGGTTCAACATTTGCTGAATCCATTTACGTATGTCAGCCGATGTGACGTAATCGCCTGGACGAAGATGCAAGTCTTTCAAAAACTGATTCACGTCATTGAGATAGGAGATCACGGTGTTAGGAGAAAATCCCTTCTCTTGCAAATACGTTTCATATTCGTGCAGCATCTTTTCCATCCTTTCACTTATACGACGAGTTTAAAAGGGTTCGAAGAGCAAAAAATCGATTAAAAAAATAACATTATATGACGAGTATATCATAAAAAAGAATCAATTGTTAGTCATATAATGTATATTATACGATTAGTTTAGAACTGTCTAGATTGTTACCGATAGCGCTTTACCTTTACGAACAAGTACACCGGTTGATGGAAAATCGCCAAATCCCGTACTTTTCTTGTCCGTCTGTCGTGGACAGAGGAAGTGGCAAACCCACAATGAGGGCAGCGTTCCTGTGTCTCTGTTTTCTCTACATGAATCGCATAACCATAGGAAAGAAGTTCTTGTTTAATCACTTTCAATTCTGGCAATCCTAGTGGTATCGAAAGCACTTACGAGACCTCCTTAATGTTGATTTCACCGCTAACATTATTGCCAGGATCTCGTCAGTGCTTTCTCTTTTTTGTCACTAAATCACAAAATTTGGTGATGAACCATAATTTATGATTCGTTTTTTATGATGTTATAGACAAAAGACTGACATAACGGACACAGACTCCAGCACAAATTAACTTTCTTTGGAAGGAAAAAACAAATAAGGTGCCTAATTTTTGGCACCCAAAATATTTTGGTTTAACCGGATATTTTGGCCTCTTTCTCGGTGCAAATAAAGGGATCAAGTCCATATTTGTGTGTAAATTCACCCTCGGTTAGAATACCCCCCTTCCGTCCCCCGAAGGGGGAGACGCAGGGAGCACGCCCCCTGCACCCCGTCACTCGCCGTGTGGCAGGCCCAGCAAAGGATTGCTGGGCAGTTCAAAAGTGTGTTGAGCAATTGCCTGTCAAGGCTAAATGGAACGCTTCGCGGCCTTGACAGGCTGCAATAGGCATCCGTCAGCCAATGCGTGTGACTTTCGGACTCATGTGGGCAGCCTGTGATTCGCGCCACTCCAGAAATTCGGCCATATCCAAATACTTTCTGCCGCTTGCCCACTTTTCGTCGATTTCCATGAGCAATGCACCGATCAGACGCATGGCCGATTCACGATTCGGAAAGATCCGAATTACCCGTTCACGGCGGCGGATTTCCTCATTCAGGCGCTCCAGAGCATTGGTGGTACGGAGTCGCTTGCGATACTTTTCCGGCAAAAGCAAGACCGCCGTCGCGTCTTCAAAACCAGCTTCCAGGATCGCCATGGCTTTCGGTGCTTTCGTTTCGTATGCCTCCAGCACTTGATTTAAGAGAAGCCGTGCTGTATCCAGATCCGGTGCATCCAAAATGGCTCGAACCCAGCTATGCACCTCATCTTGCAGTTCTTTCGGCGTGGCATCCAGAATGTTGCGCATGAAGTGCGTCTGGCACCGCTGGCAGGTGACGCCTTGGAAGTACCTGCGGATGGCTCGAATTAACCCTCCGTGGTCATCCGACACGATAAGATCGACGCCTTGCAGTCCGCGGCTTTTCAACCAGCCAAAAAATTCGCTTCAGCTGGCTTCCGATTCGCTGTCGCCAAGCATGAGGCCCAATACTTCGCGGTACCCGTCGGTGTTCACACCGATCCCGATGAGAGCGCCTCGGGACCGCACTCGACTTTCTTCCCGCACTTTGAGTACCAGCGCATCGACGATGACAAAGGGGAACGGGTGGTCATCAAGCGGACGGTTGTTCCATGCCGTCACCAAAGGATCCAGCCGCTTGCACAATTCCGACACCGTGGATTTCGAAAACTCCGTACCGCATAACTCTTCCGTGATCTGGGCCACCTTACGGGTCGACACCCCGTTGACCACCATCTCCATCAAGGCCAGCACCAGAGCCTGTTCGCTGCGTTGGTAACGGGCAAACAACTCCGTCGAGAACTTTCCGCCGCGAATCCGGGGGACACGAAGGGTAATGGTGCCGACACGAGTGGTCAATTGGTGCGGATATGTACCGTTTCGATACCCTTGGCGCTCTTTTGTCCGTTCGTAGGGCTCTGCTCCCAACTGTTCCGTGGCTTGAGCTTGCAACACCTGGTTCAATACGGATTCCAGCAGTTTTGCTACTCCCGTATCCTGTGAGTTACTGAGAAAAAGTTGATGCAAAAGTTGCGAATCTACGGTAATCTGGTATTGAGCCATTTCAAAATCCCCTCTCCTTGGAATGTTTTCTGGACAACTACATTCTAACCGAGGGGATTTGAAAATGGCTCTCTTATTTTTCAGAGAGATTCTGTTTTTACACAATTATACGGACTCAACTCTTCTCGTTAGCTTAATACGTTGAACAATCCCTATGTTTTTTATTCTCAAATGGATAGATGAAACCAAACCTGGGAATAGGCCCAAAACGATTGAAGGAATTGAAGGAGAATGATGTACGTAGAGTTTGCCAAGCAGACAAGCAATCCGAGCTGGCATTTCTACCAACGTCATGTCGAACGCCCAAGTAAACTAACTCTTTCAGCGATTACATCCGGCGGCACATTGGAAGAAGGTTGCCTAAACGATCGCTTCTTGAACTTGATACGCCTCTTCCACGGTGAGCGAGGGATACATTTCCGCCGTGATCCGCCGCATATTCCGTTTTTCCCGCTCCGCGTTGTGCAAGTACTCCGCGATTTCTTGCAACCGTTGATTTTGCATAACGTCCCTTGACAGGCCTCCCCCTTTGGCATGGTGTTTTCTCTCAAGCTGGCCAAACGGCCGCCTCTTTTCTTTGTGCACTGCTTCCTGGCGCCATAATGCAAGCTTCGCCGTTATGCGTGCTTCAATGAACACGTTAGTGCGCGGCTGCTTTCTCCCTTTTCTTGGCGATCTCTGCTGCGACGTCTACGATCATATCCTCTTGCCCGCCGACGACTTTCCGTTTGCCGAGCTCGACGAGGATGTCCCGCGCATCTAAGCCAAATTTTTGTGCCGCCCGTTTGGCGTGCAAGAGAAAGCTGGAATACACACCGGCATACCCTAATACCAAGCTGTCCTTTGTAATTTCTTGCGGCGCTTGCAATATCGGGGCGACGATTTCTTCCGCCAGATCCATCATCTTGTAAACGTCAATGCCCGTTTGGATGCCGAGGCGATCCAACACCGCGACCAATACTTCTGTTTGCGTGTTCCCCGCGCCGGCGCCCAGGCAGCGGACGCTTCCATCGATCCGCGTCGCTCCTTCTTCAATCGCCACCAACGTGTTCGCCATCGCTAATGACAAGTTGTTGTGTCCGTGAAAACCGACGTTAATTTGCAGATTTTCGCGCAGCGCCCGAATGCGTTCCCGTACTTCATGCGGCAAAAGCGCCCCGGCCGAATCGACGACATAGACCGTATCCGCTCCGTAGCTCTCCATCAATTTCGCCTGCTCCACCAGCTTTTCCACGGGAGCCATATGTGCCATCATCAAAAAGCCGACCGTTTCCAAACCTAACTCTTTTGCCAATGAAATATGTTGCGCGGAAATATCCGCTTCCGTAATATGGGTGGCGATACGAGCCATTTTCGCGCCGATGTTTGCCGCTTCCTTCAATTCCTCTATGGTGCCGATCCCCGGCAAAAGCAACACAGCCACTTTCGCCTGACGGCAAACGGAAACGGCCGCCTCGATCAATTCCATCTCGTTCGTGCGCGAAAGCCCGTATTGCAACGATGATCCTGCCAACCCGTCTCCGTGGGAAACTTCGATGTACGGTACGCCCGCTTCATCCAACGCTTGCGCGACCGCCCGCACTTGTTCGACCGTATACTGGTGCGCGATCGCGTGGCTGCCGTCACGCAGCGCCACTTCCGTGATATAAACGTCCCTTTTCGTAGCCATGTCACCGTCCCCTTTCTTCATCATAATTGCGCCGACCCTTTACGAGACAACCTCTTTCGCCAATTTGTTCTTGGCCCATTCTTCCGCCACTTTTACGGCCGCCGCCGTCATGATATCCAAGTTTCCGGAATACTTGGGCAAATAATCGCCCGCACCTTCCACTTCCAAAAAGACCGTCACTTTATTGCCGTCAAAAATCGGTTCCGTGCGCAAGCGATAGCCAGGCACATACGATTGCACCGTTTGCACCATGTCGACGACCGACCGTGTGATCGCGTCTTCATCAACCTTTCCTTCTTCAACCAAGCAATAAACCGTATCCCGCATGATGATCGGCGGTTCAGCAGGATTCAAGATGATGATCGCCTTGCCCCTTTTCGCGCCGCCGATTAGCTCCAAGCCGCGCGCCGTCGTCTGCGTAAACTCATCGATGTTTGCCCGCGTTCCCGGCCCCGCGCTTTGGCTGGAAATCGTGGCGACGATTTCTGCATATTGCACGGGGCAGACGCGATTGACGGCATGGACGATCGGAATCGTCGCTTGCCCCCCGCACGTGATGAGATTGATATTCGGTTCTCCCATATGTTCCCCCAAATTAACGGGCGGAACGACGAACGGGCCGACCGCCGCCGGCGTCAAGTCGAGCACTTGTTTTCCCGCTTCCTTCAATAGCTTCGCATGACGGAAGTGCGCTTTCGCCGAAGTCGCATCAAACAGGATATCCGCATCATCCGGTTTCTGCAAAAAGCCTTCGATCCCATTGTCGTAGGTCACCAAACCGTAGTCCTTCGCGCGCCGCAACCCATCCGATTGCGGATCGATGCCGATCATCACCGTCGGTTCCAACACGTCGGAACGCAACAATTTCATTAACAAATCTGTCCCGATGTTGCCGGATCCGATGATCCCCGCTTTGATTTTCCCCATACGTTTTCCTTCCCTCCCATAGCTTTCTTCTTATTATATTTTGTGATTCATTATATTTTTTTCCGAATTTATTATAGAATTATCATTTCCGAGGTCATTCCGTGAAACGGACGCTGACTTCCCCCAGGTGCTCAAATCGCGCCCTGAAGTAGTCGCCCGGCTTCGCGTCGACCGCCGCGGAAAGAGCGCCGGAAAGGATGACTTCCCCCGCTCGCAACGTAATATCGAATTCCCAAAGTTTGTTCGCCAACCAGGCCACGCAAGCGGCCGGGTTCCCGAGGGCCGCGGCGCCCACCCCCGTGTTCATGATCTCGCCATTACGATAAAGAACCATCCCGACTAGAGGAAGATCTACCTCTTCGACTTTTACCGGCCTCCCCCCCAATACGTAGAGCCCGGAAGAAGCATTGTCCGCGATCGTATCGGTCAACTTGATCTTCCAGTTTTTGATCCTGCTATCCACGATTTCCAAAGCGGGCAATACATAATCCGTCGCCTGCAACACGTCCGTAACCGTCACGTTCGGCCCTTGCAAGTCGCGTTTCAAAACAAACGCGATCTCGGCTTCCACCTTCGGTTGCAATACCCGTTGAAACGGGACAGCGCCGCCGTTTTCCACGACCATCTCATCGAGCAGATGGCCGTAGTCCGGCTGATCGACGCCAAGCAATTTTTGCATCGCCAAGGAAGTCAAACCGATCTTCTTTCCCACGATGCGTTTACCCGCATCCACTTTGCGTTGGATATTTAGCAACTGCACGCGGTACGCTTCTTCCACGGTCAAGGTGGGAACGAGCTCCGTTAACGGAGCAACTCCTTGCCTTTGCCGTTCCGCCTGGCGTAAATGATCCGCCAGGCGTTGAATTTGTTCCCAATCTATTTCGCTCAATGGACTTTCCCCCTGACAAAACGTTTGCTGCACCTTACTGCACTTTACATTTGATACATACACATTTCAGAAAAAGGCACTCGTTAATCGTGGCGTTCCTTTTTTGCAAACACATATACACCAGTAACATCTAAGCAATGGCATGAAAACCCGCCTTTTCCTCATATCAAGCTCTTTAAATACTAGAAACGCAATACGGTTCCGAATGTGTGCCCATTGTGTACCGAATGATTACGATTGATGTTTAGTGTTTAGCATTCAGTAGTATCATCCATGGGACCGCCGGGTTTCATTTCAGGACCGTACCAAATCAGTCCTTCTTGAAGTTCATGTTCTTGCCATTCAATCGGCTCCCAATCGGGATCAAAAATGAGGTACCCTCCGCTAAATAACTCTAGCCTGTGCCCGCTTCCGGGGTCTTTCACGTACAGGAAGAATGCCTGACTAATGCCATGACGCCCCGGACCGCCCATCTCAATCGTGATGTCGTGTTCCCGCAAAATATCCGCAGCACGCAAAATATCGGTTACATTATCCAGATAGTATGCGAAATGGTGCAGTCTGTTGGGCTGTCCTTTAGGATCAACCATTACCCCGATATCATGCACGAGCGGAGTGACGCTCATCCATCCCCCCGCCACAAATCCGTTGTTTAAGCGAATATACTCCCTCATCTTAAATCCCATGTTGTCTTTTAACCATTGATGAATCTCCGACGGATTCGTTGTCCATACATTCACATGGTCAATGCGGCGAGGAGCAATCCCGTAGGAGGGGCGATACACATTGTTTTTGAGTCGAGACTTTTTCCCCTCGGGGGCCTTCGGTTTTTCCACGTCATAATAAATCTCAAAGGGATACCCGTTTGGCAAACGAAATCTTATCGCTTTCCCTTGTCCCTTTTCCTCACCTGGTTCAATCCATTGAACTTCGGTTCCTTTTGCCTTTAGCTGTTCAGCAAACGTTTCCACATCTTCGGGGCGCTTGGTCCTCCAGGCGATATGGTCTACCCGTGCCCGGTTCCCCGGCGTAAGACTGAGCGTGTGATGTTCCCAATCTCCCCAAGCACGTAAGAAAATCGTGTCTCCCTGACGATCTACTTCTTCCAATCCAACGATATCTCTAAAAAACCATACAGATTTTTCAAGATTAGGAGTTATCAAAGCGATATGGCCAAATTTCGCAATTTCAGCTGTCATGTTTTTCCTCCTCCATGAACTGGTTTATTTTCATTTTTCGTCCGGCAACAATCCTGCTACCTTGCCGATTCCCCTTACTCCGATTCCTCCGTCCGTATGGATGATGGTGCCCGTTACAGTACGAGTCCGTTCTTTGGACGCCAGGTATACATAAGCCCATGCGTGGTCTTCCGGTGTTCCCAAGACTTGTAGCGGATTCGTAGTTCGCATGATGTCCGGAAGATTTGGAATCTGAGATAATGACATATTCTGCTGTTCCAAGCTTTTAAGCCCTGACAAATCGGTAATAGTCCCCCCAGGGGCAACTCCATTGACGCGAATTTTAGGCGCCAGCTCATAGGCCAATTCCATAATCAACCCGCGTACGGCAAACTTCGAGGAAACGTATAAAGGTCCTCCTCCGGCGGGATAAAAACCGGAATTTGAAACGGTCAATACGATGTTTCCCTCCGTTTTTAACAATTCAGGCAAAGCCGCTTTCGCGCTCAGAAGATTGCTTTTCACATTGACGGCAAACAATTCATCAAAAGCGTCGCTGATTTTTTCTGCAGGTATATTCGGCAGGTCCGCGAAGTAATCCCATACCCCTACGCACGAGACCAAGATATCCAATCTGCCAAACGTCTCCACGGTAAATCGGACTGCTCGTTCGTTATCTTTCAACATGGTGGCATCTCCTTGAATCGCTTTTACGGCCGTCCCGTGTTCCTCCAGCTTTGAGACTTTCTGAGGATTGATCTCCAGGACACCAACGGATGCCCCTTCCCGAAGAAAAGCCTCAACCACGCCCCTGCCAATTCCTGAGCCTCCACCTATCACCAATGCAACTTTTCCATCTAACCAGCCCATCAAAGTTCCCCCTCACTTATCGGATTCATTTTGTCGATTCTACGTAGTATCATCTTCTTAGCGCATGATTTTCGGGCCGAAAGGAGTTTCGAGAAAACGGGAAATAACTTCCTTTTTCTGCCATGTTAGGCTTTCCAATTCTATGGGATCCAGCAAAATATGATACCCTAATTTGGGAGAACGAATCTCCAGCCGGGCCCCATTACGAGTGTTCACCTTACGGATCGAAACGGTGGCAAATTCATTCGATAACGTTATTTCATTCACTTTGCCATGAGATCCCAAATTATTTTCCCTCCTTTGCGCTTGCGATTTCCTAGAGAAATATGGATAGATTATGAGTTGATAGCGTCGTCTGATCTAGGAGAATGGTACGTCTTGCCAATTTCCATTCCTCGTCTACCAGCCGCAACACATCTTGCCGTTCAGCTGAAAGAATATCGAAGGCCGGTGAATCCCCACGACTTCGATATACCAGCAGATTGGAATTCACTTCGAGTTCATTTTCATTCGTCCCTGGAGCAATTTCGATGTTTGACACAAAATGTCGCGTCCGTGAAGGAGGATCTTCAGCCCAAGCATACTCGGTTTCAAGGCGATGAATCCGCATCTCTAACGTCTGACGATCCTCATCCATATGCGCCATATTGTTCAAGAACCCCGAACCCTGTCCCTTTTCTCTCGTCACTCGTAACGGTACCCTGTATACGATATCATCCGTCAGCAATCCCAGCCATTCACGAAAAGCTCTGGCATCTAAGAGTCTAGCTTCGCGAAACAGAAAGCGGCACACTTCCACATAAACATCGCTATTGAGTTCCAGTTTCACACCGTCATCCTCCTGTCAAAAAATTAGGAAAACAACAATCAGGCTTGGCACATATATTGGAACCATTTAGCAAAAAACGCGCGTTGATTCGCTTCAATGTAAGCGATGGGATAAGCAACGCCTGGGCCCGGCCAATCAGATAACGGCTGCATCCCCGTAGCCATCCCCATTTGATAGTTCAAAAAATGATTTTTGGCCATGGTACCTTTTGCCACTCTCGTTATACTGCGCCAATTTTCTGTATCATCCTGTTCCAATGTCCCGGAACTGCCAAACGATAAAACATACGCCCGATAAGATGCTTCCTTGAACCATTCTGGCGCATCCTTTTCGACCAAGAACCATGACCACACCTCCATTTTTCCGGGACCGATCGGGTTCCAGATCCGGATGGTCAAGTAAGGAATGGGAGGACCACCAGGCTTTATGCTTCCAGGGGCATTGAGAAAACTTAGATTCGGAAAAACCCCGCCATGCGTTTGAAAGAGTGAATATTGGTTTTGAAAATGTTCTCCGCTAAGCAACCGGAATTGCTCCGGCTTGAGACTTCGTTTCATCGATTCCACGATGCTTTCCGGATACCCCATAAAGCTTTGGGGAGGCAACGTTATAAGGCCGACTCCTCCTGGATCCGCGTAGACTTGAACGCCATTTTTATGAAAATTCGCTCCAGGAACTGGAAGCACACCCACATCCACCGTACTGCGGTGACTTGTTGCGGTATGATACCCGTCGCCAATAAAGTTATCGGCTCCTAATTTCCAATCCGCGTCAACGATCCAGCGCTGAGGAGCCCCTATCACTTCCATTCCCGCTTCGCTCTTTTTCAGATAAATATCCAAATACCACTTGAAATCGCCTAAATACTCATCTAGTGATACCGCATTGGCATCTAAACATGCGAAAATCAACCCGTTATAGCAATCAAACTTTGGCGCACACCGCAATCCCCATTGGTCTTTTTTTAATCCATCTTTTCCGTATACCTCATTTCCGAAAGGAATCCCAACCAGTTTGCCATTGTTTTTAAAAGTCCAGCCGTGGTACGGACAGCGAAAGTGCGAAGTATTTCCCATCTCCACGTTGCATATCTGCATCCCGCGATGAGAACAGGAATTGAAGAAGACTTGAATGTTGCTATCCTCGTCTCGTATCACGATGAAACTATCGTCCACGATATACCGTACAACATAGTCACCAGGGTTTGGAATTTCGGATTCATGTCCCAAAAACACCCACGCTTTCGTGAAAACCCTTTCTTTTTCAAGTTCAAAAATTTCTGGATCATTAAAAATTTTGCTTGGAACCATCCCTTCCTGCAACCGGGTGCCCATCGACTGCAAAAGACTTTCAGCCTGTCGCCATTTTCTTTCTCCCATCGCTATACGAAAAACTCCTTTCCGAAAAATTTGGTATTGATGATATTTGCTGTTTAATTCATGGGCGTTTTTTCATGGACGTTTTAAATGATGGACTGTGATCGTAACAAATTCTTCTGGATATTCCAGCATTACCCAATGTCCGCAATTGGGCACAACGTACAAAGAGGCATTCTCAAGTAAATTCAGCATTTCCCACGAATCAGCCACTGGAACGACTTTGTCGTTTTTGCCATGAATAATCAATGTCTGATGTTTTATTCTTCTGAATAATTCATCCTCATAATACATCCCGTTTTCTTTCACCCATTTCATGATCGCTTGATAAGCCCTCATCACCCCCGACCTCTCGGTAAGTTTTAACCGATAATTAACTAGCTCCTCGCTCACAACATAGCTTTCGTTCGTTAAAGAACGAGCGATCTGATACATTTGCTCCTTGCTGTATTCATAATTGAGGATAGCTTGCAAAGCATCGCTTTCTTTTCCATTCTGTGGTTTGAGGCGACCTGCCGCGCCAAGGAGAACCATTTTTTTTACGAGCTCCGGCCGCTTCATGGCAACACCGAGTGTAGCCGCTCCCCCCATTGAATTCCCGACCAAGTTCACCTGTCGCAAATTTAACGCCTGGATGAAGCCGATAACATGTTGGATTCTGCTATCGTTGGAATATTCGAACTCTTGAGGATCTGGAGTGTCGGTAAAACCGAAACCAACCATATCTAACGCGAGGACGTGAAACCCCTCGTTTGCAAAATGCGGCATGATGTGGTGCCAATTTCCCCAGGCATCCGCACCGGCACCTCCTCCATGAAGAAAAATCACCGGTTCCCCGTTCCCCACCTCCCAGTAATGGGTTTTAATCCCATCAACGTCGACATATTTTTCCTGGATTTGTTCATGCATCTCCCCGTCCCCCTCAATGATCGAGTATTTCAATCTTGCAACAAACGAAGAATCTTCTCCCGCGAACGATAGATATGTTCTTCCATAACGCGCCGTGCTTTTTCTGAATCTCCTGCCATTATCGCTTCGAGGCAATCTTTGTGTTCCTGATAAGACTGTTGCATATTTTCTGCAAAAACAAACTTGCGCGCGTTGACGTAATGGCTTAAGTCCCATAACTGCATAATCGTTTCCTTTATATGATGGTTGTCTAGCGTATCGATAATCATTTGATGAAACTTCATATTCAATTCCGCATATCGGTCAACATCTCCCTTCTCTATACATTGCTGCATTTCTTCAATCAATTTCATCGCTTGATCTTTAATCTCGAAACGAACCTTCTTTTTCGCTGCTTCACCAGCCACATAGCCTTCAAGAATTGCCCGGATGGTAAAGATGCCGAAAACCCGGTCAGGGTTTAAAGGGCGAACAATGACGCCGACTTGGGGGACCACTCTCACGATCCCTTCGCTTTCCAACATTTTAAATGCTTCTAAGATAGGAGTCCTACTCATGTCAAGTTCTTCTGAGAGTGAAGTCGCGGAAAGAACCTGCCCGAACTTATATGTTTCGGACATGATCCTCTCTTTAATGATCTTGTAGGCTATCGATACTTTGCTTTGAGACAATTTTGCGATTTTAATCACCTTCTTTTTTCTCAT